>NZ_NEIO01000048.1:0-1543 GCF_002113575.1 Pseudomonas sp. B8(2017)
GATTTGCTGAGCAAGCAACAATACGCGGCCCTCGCCGCCGAACTGCAACTGCGTACCCAGGCGTTCATCGACGGTGAGTTCCGCGATGCCATCTCGGGCAACACCTTCGTCACCACCAACCCGGCCACCGGCAAGCAGCTGGCCGAAGTCGCCGCCTGCGACGTCAACGACGTGAACGTGGCCGTGGCCGCCGCCAAGCGCGTGTTCGAGCAGGGCACCTGGTCGAAGATGCAGCCGAACGACCGCAAGCACGTGCTGCTGAAGTTCGCCCAGCTGCTGGAAGACAACGCCCACGAACTGGCCGTGCTGGAAGCGCTGGACAGCGGCAAGCCGGTCAGCGAGTGCCAGAACGTCGACGTGCCGGAAACCATCCACACCATCCGCTGGCACGCCGAGCTGATCGACAAGATCTACGACGCCACGGCCCCGACCGGCAATGCCGCCGTGACCATGGTGGTGCGCGAGGCCATTGGCGTGGTCGGCCTGGTACTGCCGTGGAACTTCCCGCTGCTGATGCTGGCCTGGAAGATTGCCCCGTCGCTGGCCGCCGGTTGCTCGATCGTGGTCAAGCCGGCCAAGGAAACCACCCTCAGCGCCCTGCGCGTGGCCGAACTGGCCCATGAGGCGGGTATTCCTGCAGGCGTGTTCAACCTGGTACCTGGCGGTGGCCGTGAAGTGGGCGAGGCCATTGGCCGCCACATGGACATCCCGATGGTCAGCTTCACCGGCTCCACCGACACCGGCCGCCTGTTCCTGAAGTACGCCGCCGAGTCCAACCTCAAGCGCATCGTCCTGGAGCTGGGTGGCAAGAACCCGGCCGTGGTCATGAACGACTGCGAGGACCTGGACGAAGTGGCCCAGTTCGTCACCGCCGGTGCGTTCTGGAACATGGGCGAAAACTGCTCCGCTTCTTCGCGCCTGATCGTGCACAAGGATGTGAAGGACCAGCTGCTGGGCCTGATCGCCAAGCACCTGAAGGACTGGAAGCTGGGCGACCCGCTGGACCCGGACAACCGCCTGGGCGCCATGGTCAGCAAGTCGCACTTCGAGAAGGTCAAGTCGTACCTGGAATACGCCGCCGAGCACAAGCTCAGTATCGTCCAGGGTGGCGAGACCGAGGACGGCGTGTTCGTGCAGCCGACCATCGTCGACAACGTTGGCCGCGACAACAAGCTGTTCGTCGAGGAAATCTTCGGCCCGGTGCTGAGCGTGACCAGCTTCGAGACCATCGACGAGGCGATCGAGCTGGCCAACGACACCGTCTACGGCCTGGCGGCCTCGGCCTACACCGGCAGCCTGCGCAATGCGCTGCGCCTGTCGCGTGAAATCCGCGCGGGCGTGGTTACGGTCAACTGCTTCGGCGAAGGGGATGTCACCACGCCGTTCGGTGGCTACAAGGAGTCCGGCTTCGGTGGGCGCGACAAGTCCATCTGGGCCCATGACCAGTACACGGAGCTGAAGACCATCTGGATCAACGCTTCGTGACCTGAGCAAGACCGGTGCTGTTCTGACGGAGTTCGGCACCTGGCCGCCCTGTGTTGTC
>NZ_NEIO01000049.1:0-1384 GCF_002113575.1 Pseudomonas sp. B8(2017)
TGGACTGCCCCCAAGAAGTTGGACACCAATCCAACCCGTGGGGGATCTATGGGTAAATACACAGAGCAGTTCAAGCTCACGGCTATCACCGCTTACCTAGAGGGCAGCCGGGGCTTTCGCAAGGTGGCACAACACTTTGGCATCGATTTCAGCCTGCTTCGGCGCTGGGTTGCTGGCTACCAAGTCGATGCCAGCCTCAGCCCTCGCTCGCATGGTCGCCGCTACACCGAGGAATTCAAGCGGCGGGTGCTCAAGTACATGCTTGAGCATCGCCTGTCCCTGCGCCAAACAGCGGCGCACTTTGACCTTGGACAGTCCTCACAGATAGGCATTTGGCTGCGGCAGCACTACAGTGGCAGTCCTGTAGCCACTCTCGCCAAACAAAGAAAATCAGCCGTGCCGAAGAAAATTAAGCCCATCAAGCCGACAGACACCAATGACGCAGAGAAATCTCGTGAGCAGTTGTTGAGCGAGCTCGAGTATCTGCGCATGGAGAATGATGTCCTAAAGGAGTTAAAGGCTCTGCGAGAGGAGAAGGAGCGAACACGGACGAGAAAGCCCTGATCGTCTGCAAATTCAGACATAAATATCCGCTGCCTGACCTCTTGCAGATGGTGGGGTTGGCACGCAGTACCTTTTATTACCAGGTCAAGTGCCAGCAAAAGCCGGACAGGCACGCCTCGCTCAAGGAGTTGGTGCAGCGTGTCTATCACGAGGAGAAAGGGCTGTATGGCTACCGCCGCATTGCCCTTGCCATCAGGAATCAGGGGACCTTGGTCAACAAGAAGGTCATTGAACGGTTGATGGCTGAGCTTGGTTTGCAGTCCGTTGTACGCCCGAAGAAGTATCGATCCTATCGCGGCATAGTCGGCAAGGTGGCCATGAATTTGCTGGAGCGTAATTTCGTCGCGCAACGCCCCAACCAGAAGTGGGTGACCGATGTCACTGAGTTCAAAGTGGCCCAGCAAAAGCTCTACCTGTCGCCCGTGATGGACTTGTACAACGGTGAGATCATCGCCTATGAAACAGCTTGCCGGCCTACCTATGGCTTGGTCGGGAACATGCTGGAAAAGGCGCTCGATGGGTTGGGTGAAAAGCCCAAGCTAGTGATCCACTCAGACCAGGGATGGCATTACCAGCAGCCCCAATACCGCCATAAGCTCGCAGCGCGCGGTGTGAAGCAGAGCATGTCTCGCAAGGGTAATTGTCTGGATAATGCAGCGATGGAAAGCTTCTTCGGCACACTGAAGTCAGAGTTCTTCTACCTGAAGCGCTTTGAAAGCGTCGAACAGCTGAAGGCGGGCCTGGAGGAGTACATCCATTACTACAACCATGACCGCATCAGGCTGAAACTCAATGGCCTGAGCCCTGTCAGCTACAGGAC
>NZ_NEIO01000050.1:0-1381 GCF_002113575.1 Pseudomonas sp. B8(2017)
GATCGTGTCCCGGGAAGTGGTGTAACTCATCATGGCTTTGGCCATTGAGCTTGCCGTTTAGTTGATCACGGCCGACAGCTTGGCCTGTGGATTATCGCTGACGGCCTCAAAGGCCTCCAGCTGCATATACCGCCGTTGCAGGCACCACTCGTCGTTCTGCTCCAGCAGCATCGCCCCGACCAGCCGTGTGATGGCTGGGTCGTTGGGGAAGATCCCCACGACGTCGGTGCGACGCTTGATCTCTGCGTTGAGTCGCTCCAGAGGATTAGTGCTGTGCAGTTGCTGTCGGTGCGCCTTGGGAAACGCCATGTGCGCCAGTACTTCATCCTCGCAGCCGTCCATGAGCGTTGCGATCTTGGGGTACTTCTCGCGCAGTTGGTCAGCAACCAGGCGCCACTGCTGGTGGCATTCGGCACGGCTGTCTTGGGCGAAAACCGTGCGCAAAAGCGCCGCCACCATGGTGCGTTGTCCCTTGCCGACATGGGCCATGGCGTTACGCATGAAATGCACGCGGCAGCGCTGCCAGGTCGCGTTGAAGACCTTGGAGACAGCCGCCTTGAGCCCTTCGTGGGCGTCAGAGATGACCAGCTTCACGCCGCGCAGGCCTCGTCGCATGAGGCTTCGCAGGAAGTCCGTCCAGAACGGTTCTGCTTCCGAAGGGCCAACCCGCATGCCCAACACCTCGCGCCCACCATCGGTGTTCACGGCCACGGCGATTATGACCGCGACCGAGACGATTCTCCCGGCCTCCCGCACCTTGACGTACGTAGCGTCGATCCACAGGTAGGGCCAATCGCCTTCCAGTGGGCGGTCGAGGAAAGCGTGGACACGTTCATCGATCTCGCCGGCCAGCCGTGACACTTGGCTCTTGGAGATGCCGGTCATGCCCATGGCCTTGACCAGTTCGTCCACCGAACGCGTTGAAACGCCTTGAATGTAGGCTTCCTGGATCACTGCCGCCATGGCCTTCTCTGCAGTACGTCGAGGCTCAAGAAAACCAGGAAAGTAGCTGCCTTGGCGCAGCTTGGGGATCTTAAGGTCAACGTCACCCGCGCGGGTTTGCCAGAGGCGATCACGGTAGCCGTTGCGGCTGTTTGTCCGGTCTGGGCTTTTGACATCGAAGCCGGCGCCGCACAGGCCTTCGACATCGAACTCCATCATGCGCTGGGCAACGAACTGGATCATTTGCTTGAGCAGATCAGCATCTGCCCCTTTCTCAACCAACTCGGTCAATGCGATAGTGGGCTTGGTCATCGTGGTTTCTCTGGTGAGTGTTTGGTCTTCGCAAACTCAACGTTAGCCAAGAACCACGATGACCATCCTCTTTCGCCCGCAGGGCGCCTTCGGCTGGTTCAGTTACACCACTTCCCGGGACACGATC
>NZ_NEIO01000051.1:0-1226 GCF_002113575.1 Pseudomonas sp. B8(2017)
GACAGACATGGCGCCAGCCGCTGACTGGCCGCATTGAGTGCGCCCTGTGTTTCAGCAATGGCCTGCTTGAGGGTATTGCGCATGCGCAGGCCGGCGTCATCGCTGGCGATGATCTTGCTCAGCATGCCGTAGAGCTTGTCGCTGTCGTTCCAGTTGATCGCTTCTGTGGCGGAGAAACTGGGCAGCAGTCCGGCCAGCAGAGAGCGATCCCGCATCAACAACGCGCGGTAGGGCGGGCTGTCAGGGTCCTGCAGCCATTTCAACCAGAGCAGTTCGCTGGTGCCGGAAGCGGGAACATGCGGTTCAAGGCGGGGGACGACAGCTTCCGTAACGCCGCCGCCCAGGCACAGGGCCATGGTCTTGGTGTAGGCCACACCGGACTCGCGATCGTTACCGTCGTAGTCGTACGCCTCGGCCACCTTGAACATGGGCGTATCGAACAAGGCAACGTACGCCTTTGCGTCCTTGTCGATGTAACGCTGAAACTCGCGCTCCTGCTGCTCGTATTCAGCCTGGAACGCGGCCCGCTGCGGTTCGTGGTAGCGCTCCTCAAGCCGCTCGTCACTCTCCTGCTGTGCACGCTCGACCAATCGCTGCCGCTCGACTGCCGGGTCGGTGAACACCGGCGGGGCATCGCCCGTCATCGGTTCCAGCGACGGCACCTTCTGCGCCGCCCACTCCCTGTGCGTGGCACGAATGATCTGCAGGATCTGCGAGGTCTGCAGCTGATAAGCCCGCATCGGTTCCTCACGCCAGGCCTGACGCTTCAGTACCCAGTTCAGGCGCTGATGGTTGTACTCCTGAATCAGCCCGACAGTGTCGTCGAGCACCACCGCCAGCACGCCGTTTTCCAGCTTGTGCCGGTTGATCGCATTGACCAGATACCCACGCAGGGCGAACCGGCGCAACCAGCGGCTGTGGAAGCCATGCGCACTGTCGAAGGGCGCGCAGCCATGCTGGGCATACTCGAATACCTGCTGGTCGACCCCAAGCTTATCGGGCGTCATGGCGATGCCCAGCAGCTCGGGATTGCTGCGGGCCTGGATCAGGTCCAGGCCCTCGAAGCGATGCGCAGGCGACGCGCCGCTCTTGTAGGCGTTCAGCACGCTCACCGGCCAAGGATCGCTGGAGAAGGCCAGCCAGGCGCTGGCGTACCTGCTGGTATCGAGGTTGAGAAAGGCCGAAGGAATATCGTGGTCTTCGTTCACGCATTTTTCGGGCAGCGG
>NZ_NEIO01000052.1:0-954 GCF_002113575.1 Pseudomonas sp. B8(2017)
GCTTGTATGGTGATACTCGAAGGGGTGGTGGGACGAAAAAGCCGAATCTGACTGTTCACAGCAGTACAGACCGTGGGAGAACTCGCCCCACCCCTTCACCAAAGCGCCGATAAAGAATGCATCGTTTGCAAGCGACGATAGAAGCAAGCCAGCGCCTCTTGGTGAAACCCCTCCGAGCCCAAAAACCATACCGTGGGAGTTCAGGCGATGGCAATGCGAGTAGAGAAGTTCATCATTGGCGTCGATGTCGCCAAGGTCGAACTGGTCAGCTATTGCGAGGAAACCGCTCAACAACACTCGTTGAAAAATACAAAGCCTGAGATCCGCAAGTGGCTGGCACTTCAGCCAGCCAATACGGCTATCTGTGTTGAAGCCACCAACGTTTATCACCTGGACCTGGTGGAGATGGCTTACGAAAAGGGTTTTGCAGTCTATGTCGTTGATGGGTACCAACTCAGCAACTACCGAAAAGGGATTGGCGGGCGTGCCAAAACTGATGCATCTGATGCCTGCCTGCTAGCCCGTTTCCTGGATCGTGAGGGCAGCTTGCTTCGTCCTTGGTCACCCCCTCCAGCCGTCTACAGCAAGCTTCAGAGCCTTCTCCGACGCCGAGCAGCACTGGTGTCAGCGCGCACCAGTCTGACCCAGAGTTGGGGTAACGAAGCGTCCCTCAAGGACGCCTTCAATAGCTTCGCCAAACACTTTGAGTCGCTTGATCTGCTGATTCAAAAGCGTTTGAAGACGCTGGTTAGAGAAGCGGGGCTGAGCGAGCAGGTTGCCCGCTGCCAGGCAGTTGAAGGCATTGGTTTTCTGACTGCCGTCGCTTTAGTCACCGCCTTCATCCGCGGCGACTTCAAGCGCAGCGATTCATTCATCGCTTTTCTAGGCATGGATCTGAAAGTTGCCGAATCAGGCCAGAAATCCGGACGCCGATGCTTAACCAAGCGAGGCTGC
>NZ_NEIO01000053.1:0-916 GCF_002113575.1 Pseudomonas sp. B8(2017)
TGTTGCGTTCGGTCTGCGCGTCGATGTCCACCGGCGGCAGATACGCCTTGGCCGCGATCGGGCTGTCGTTCCACTGCTCGACCTGCCGGGCTTCCCGCTGCGCGTCCTCGGCACCCTGCACGGCCGCCATGGCAGCGTGCAATTCGCGGATGCCCAGTAGTGCTTGTGAGGTGAAGTATTCGAAGTGCCGCTGCGGCTGCGCCCGCCATTCCTGCAGGGCCTGCACCCAGCCAGTGCGTTGCGCGTTGAGCTCCATGACCATGCCGACCGGGTCAGGCAGCGTCAGCGCCAGCAGGCCATTGGGCAGTTGTTCCTGCTGGATGACATTGCGCACATGCGTGCGGGTTTCATGCCAGCGGCCCAGGCGGCTGTAAAAGCCATGAGCGCTGGTAAACCTGGCAGAGGAAAAGGTCGAGAACTCAAGCACCTGTTCCAGGCCGAAGCGGAAGCTGTCGGTCATGGCGATGCCGAGGCTGGCAGGGTCGTTGCGTGCGGTGTTCAGGTCCACTTCGACGAAGCGGGCGAGGGTGCCCGGGTCACTGTCGGCGATGCCTTGCCGATAGCGGTCGAGTACCGCACGGGGCCAGGGGTCGTTGGCGAAGGCGATCCAGGCCTTGCGGTAGAGCAGGGTATCGATGTTGATGAACGAGGCGATCACATCGTGGCCTTCGGTGGCGCATACCTTGGGTAACGACCTGGGTGGCCCCAAGGGCATCTGCGATACCGGAAAGCGCTGCAAGGTACCTTCCGCCGCTACCTCGTAGGCCTGCCAGATTTCCTGGTCGAGCAGTACGTAGACATAACCCTGGCGCAGGGGGCGCAACTGGTCGGTGTGCATCGGGTGGAAGATGATTTCGCTATCGTCTGCCAGGCGATAGGGGCGCCCTGTATCCGGGCGCGGGGCGTAGGCCTCGCG
>NZ_NEIO01000054.1:0-775 GCF_002113575.1 Pseudomonas sp. B8(2017)
GATGGGGTCCATCATGCCGCACACGTCGATGATCTGGAAACGGCCCTGCTTGGACTTCTTGATCGGCTTCTGGCCGGTGATCATCATCATCGGCATGCCACCCAGGTAGGCGTAGGCGCTGGCGGTGACCAGGTTGGTGGCGCCAGGGCCGAGGGTCGACAGGCTGACGCCGGTCTTGCCGGTCAGGCGGCCGTAGGTGGCGGCCATGAAGCCTGCGGACTGCTCGTGACGGGTCAGTACCAGCTTGATCTTCGACTTGCGCAGAGATTCGAGCAGGTCGAGGTTTTCTTCACCGGGAATACCGAATACATACTCGACACCTTCGTTTTCCAGGCATTGCACAACGACATCGGCGGCCTTGGCCATCTTGCTTGCTACCTCAAGTGATGGGACGGTGGAAGTCCGGAAATGCGCAGCACGGTACGCTGGCATCGCTCAGCCCGGGGCCAGGAATGCCCCGAACCAAAGTCTTGACGTAGGGTGGGCGCGGGAAAGTCACGTGACTGTGACGGGAATATTGTCGCAGCCAAGGTATTTTGCGGTCGGGGTGGGAGCAGGCATGTCGAGGCGTCGAACCGCCGCGAAGCGGGCGACATGGTGGATGGCACCGGCTTTGCCGGTGTTCGCGGGTGAACCCGCTCCCACAGAGGAGGGTTCTGCAGGTCTGGGATTTTTCGGCCAGAAAGACAAAACCCCTACCTGCATGCGCAGATAGGGGTTTTGCGAAATGAATCTTGACGATGACCTACTCTCACATGGGGAAACCCCACACTAC